>NZ_CZPZ01000022.1 GCF_001458775.1 Candidatus Nitrospira nitrificans | reverse complement strand
GGACTAAGCGCACCGCTTCTTCTTTGAACGCCTCCGTATACGACCGTCGTGTCTTCGAGCTCATACTGTCCTCCGATTTCCTCATTCTCCCACTTAGGGAGGTGTCTGTGAAATCGGGGGAAGGGCACAACGACCCAAACGGAAGTCCATAGATCCTTCGGAACGGAAAACAGTAATTCCTTCAAGGTCAAGACTGAACATACTAGACCCAAAAGTAGCAACGATCTTCAAGGAGCTCAAGGGGCTTAGGGTTGAGGAGTTTCGTAATGCTTGCGCCGTTCTGCTCCGTGTCTTCCTAGAGCTTTCAGTTGATGCCTACATGGAAACGAACAAGTTGCCACAGAAATTCAAGGATAAGGGCGGCCAGCCTCGCGACAAAACATTACAGGTAAAGGTGAAAGAAGTTATCGATCACCTGGTGGATGTGAAAGGCTGCGAAAGAAAAGACTTCAAGACTGTTTCCCGAGGGCTCAGTGTTACAAGTAGTCCTTTCAATATTGACCTTCTCCACGACTACGTGCATAACCGCTTTGTAACTCCTCAGGCAAAATCTCTGATTGAGGCCTGGAATGATGCCCAGCCATTTTTCGAACAGGTCTGGCCATGAGTCGCTCCTCAGTTACAGAGCCTGCTCCTAGTCGGCTTATCCATTACACACCACTCCGCTATCCTGGTGGGAAAGCAAAGTTCGCTAGTTTTGCCAAGAGCATAATAGAGACGAATGAATTATCTGATGGGGTTTATGTCGAGCCCTATGCGGGTGGGGCAGCAATTGCGCTGGAGCTACTCTTTCATGAATACGTTTCAGAAGTATACATCAACGATATTAGCCGTCCCGTTTATGCATTTTGGAAAAGCACGCTCGACCATACCGAAAATCTACTTCGGTTAATCCAGGATACTCCCCTCACTGTCCGAGCTTGGGATAGGCAGAAGCGAGTTCTAACCCACCCATCCGAACATGACGACCTTTCTCTTGGATTCGCAATGTTCTTCCTTAATCGCACAAATCGTTCGGGCATCTTGAATGGAGGAATCATTGGAGGGCGGGACCAGACCGGACCCTGGAAGATTGACGCTCGCTATAATAAGCGAGAACTGAGTTTCCGAATTGAATCGATCGCTAAACTTCGGAGGAGAATTCATATGTCAAAAATGGACGCGCTAGCTTTTCTAGGCTCGAACAGAAGTAAATGGCCCGCTAGCACCTTGATATATCTTGATCCGCCATACTACCGGAAAGGTAAGGACCTCTACCTCGACTACTACTCACACAAAGACCACGAACAAGTAGCGAGCATTATTTCCAAGAAAATCCGTCGACAAAAGTGGATGGTATCATATGACGATGCAAAGCCAATACGCCGAATGTATTCCAATTATCGTTATCTCGCGTACAGGGTTGGCTATAGCGCAAGGGAAACGCGAACTGGACAAGAAGTGATGTTCTTTTGTGATGATCTCCACATTCCGCCGCCAAGTGGGGCGATGAAGCCAGTCAAGGGTAGTACTCGTATTGATTCCCTCTTCGCCAAAGCACAACACAAACCACTATGCAATGGCTGATTCGGCTCACCAACGAATTCGGATGCGCCTACCAAACTTGCTGAAGTCGCTCTCCATGAACACTCACAGCTGTTGAGACCCACATTGGGCGCTTGCGATTTCACTTCCCTTCCTTCATATAAACTCCATGCTCACCCTGATCCAATTTCCTTGGTCCCCCTTCTGCATCACAATCAGACACATCCTGACATGCCAACGTATTCCGTTTCGCCTCCACAACATCGCCTATCATGATCGGGCTCCGATCATCAAAGCGACGAAGGGCCAGGGACACACCGTGTCCTGCCTGATCGACGGGAAACGCGGGATCTGCGACGTCACGGATTTCGGACAGGAGGTGGCGCATTATGTGGATCGGCGTCATCGGCTTAACCTTTTTCCCAAGAACCTCGGTGGGCTTCAGCTGATTCTTTCACGCTATATCGAGAACGATTTGGAGTCGGTGGGATTTAAGGTGAACGATACGTATGTGGTTCCCACCCGCCCGCTCATTGAACGGACGATGCTCATTCGCCACAAGGAACGGAAATTCGGAAGAGGGTGCATTCAGGAATGGACCACCCATCGACAGTATCTGTGCGCACAGTTTGCGGAACTCTTGAAACCGATCGACGACATGCTGGCAGCTTCGCCGTTTCTGCTGACCGGTCACCCGTTGTTCGTGGATTACAATCTGTATGGCGTACTCGGCAATTACCTATTCAACGGCAAGACGAAATTACCCAATCTGAAACACCTCCGACGCTGGCATCAGGCGATGGCTACGAAGAACTAACCTTCGTTGCCTTCGCTTTCACATCAATGCTTCTACTGATCCGAATCGCCGACGTCCTTGCCTAAAGAGCCAATAGGGTATGGCTGGTAGCAGATGGCAAAATCGAGGTCTGAATTATGAGTTGGAATGTTTGCGGAGGAATTCTGCGATGGCCGGTTTGTCCATCTTCCCTTTGGCCACTGCAAGCACCATCTCGACCAGCACCTGATTTGTCATCTTTGTTTTAATACCATTCATAGTTAGAAACACAAGAGCCGTGGCTGCCCCCACCCGCTTATTTCCATCTAAAAATGGATGATTTTGCGCAAGGTGAAAGAGATAGGCTGCGGCCATTTCATACAGATCACCGTGCAGATAGTGCCCACCAAATCCGGACTGAGGGGTAGCGACCGCAGATTCGAGCAGCCCATTGTCACGGACTCCCAACGTCCCGCCATGCCGTTCAATTTCATCGCGGTGGATCTCCAGCACTTCCTCCAATGTGAGAAACAGAGGTTCCATTCCCTATTCCGCAAGTTTCTTCAACGCCGGACCGTATTGCCGATTTACCTTGGCTAAGGCAGCGCGGAATTTCTTTTGGCGAGCGGCATCCTGGGCGGGCGTCACGATGAGACACTTCCCGTCCGTCTTGATGTGGAGCGGCGTCTCGGCGTCAATCTCCAGCAGATCCAGCACTCCCCGATCGATCACAAGAGCCAGGCTGTTGCCGTGCTTGGTTAGTTTTTTGATCATACGGTCCACCTCCCTGATGGTACTACAATGTGTATCCATCATATCACCTGATTCCCATGAGGTAAAGCCGCCCCAAGCTAACGGAGCTTGCTCATCCTACACAGAAGCTGATTTAGATAAACGGCGGTTTTTCTTCGAGGGTTTCCCGAATATTGCCGCCTTCTTTTCTTCGGCGGTTTGGATTTTTCGGCGCTTGAAGTAGTCCCTGATTCGTGCTGCCAATCGCTCGTTGTAGGCCATTTTGTCCGCCTTCGACACGCCTTCCCCCCAGTCGATCAATGGATTGGGGCTTCCGTTTTGGTATACTCCTCCCCACCATGGCATCGGACACCCCGATCCCGCAGCCGAACTGGGAAGATCGCCGCGAATTCTATCGCATCACCGTTCCCTTACCCATCTGTCTTCAGCCTGAGAGCGACACGGCAGAGGGAACGCTCATCCAGCGGTCTGTCAATATCAGCGCCGGCGGGATCGGCGTCACGCTGAACCAGACCTTCGGGGTGAACGCCATTCTCTCCTGCACCCTGCTTCTTCCCGGCAAGATGCTCTTTAAGGCCTCCCTTGAGGTATTGCGTGTGGATCCCATCACCTACCCGCTCAATACATATCGCCTCCATGGCCGCTTCATAAGGATGGCCAATGCGGATCGAGAACTGCTGATCCGACATATCATCCAGTTCCAGCGCGAACACCTCAATAAGCACTACTCCGCCTAAATAGACGCACCCTCACGGCCAATAAGACTCGGGCAACTCAGGAGGAGCCATACCGTCCCCGCGAAAGGGGGATTCATTCTTCCGCGCGAGGCCGACTACACTGGGCCACCGTGGAATCCACACACCCGCATCAACGCCATCACTATCGCGTCCCGCTTGTCATGCAGTACCCCGTGATGTTTTCCGATGCGGAAACGATCGCGGAAGGAACAGTCATGAACCTGACGGTGTTCGGTTGCGCGATCGAATGTGCCGATACCATTCCAAAGGGGACGACACTACAGATGCGGCTGATCCTCCCGGATCAGCCGCAGTCACTTCCGGTCGAAGAGGCGGAGGTCCGATGGGTCCAAGGGAATCGAATGGGGCTTCAGTTTCACAAGGTGACGCGAGCGGCGGATTTTCGGCTCCACAGCTTTGTGTGGGATCGGATGGTCGAACGGCTCCACGCGATCACTCAGGAAGAACGTTCTGCTTCTTGATCCCGAGAGAGCCCGGCTTTTCCAACCGTCGCCAAACACAACAACCCGATGCAGATCCATACCAGCTCACGGAACCGTCGCAGCAGAGCAAACGTGATGCCTGTCACATCACTGTACCCGAAGGCTTGCAACAGCAGGAGATTGCCGGCATCCTGAGCACCCAGACTGCCGGGGATGAAGAAGGATCCGCCCTTGATAAATACTGCAATCGACCCTAGGGAGATGGCGGTCAAAAAACTGACCGACCCACCGAGAAAATAGATAATCCCAAAGACTTCCAGTGATTCGGCCAGCCAACCGAACAAATACACCCCGGTCGACGCGAGAAAGACCTTCTTATGATGACTGTAGAAATTCAGAATCGTCTGGTCGATCGAGCGCAGGTGCTCTTCCTGAGATTCCAAAGATCGGATTCGCAGACCCAGTTTCTTGACTAAAGACAGAATCGACGCAAAGAGCCCGCGCTGCTGGATAAAGACAAACCCGGCGATCGAACACACCAGCAATCCGACGCTCACCAAGGCCGCCGTGATCGTCTGACCTGCCGAGCTGCCGGCACCCACAATCCAGAATCCCAGAACGATCCCCACGAGAATATAAATCACTTCCGCGATGGTCATGGTGGTCTTCGCGATCACGACGGAGGCTCCACCTTCCACGATCGGAACTTGGTGATTCTTGTTCAACAGATAGGCCTTCAGCGGTTCTCCCCCCAGGTAGGCCGTTGGAGTGGTCATATTCACCACCTCGCCGGCCATCCGAATCGTCAGGAGCCGCCAAAACGGCACCCCTCGTGCCGCCGACCCCAACACCATTTTCCACCCGTACGCTTCAACGGAATACATGATGACAGACGGGATCAGGATCGCGAGCAAGGCTGTAGGGCCCAGTTGCATCGCAGCTTCGTAGATATTGGCGGGACCGATATGCCAGACAAGCAAGCCAAGAACGATGAGGCCAAGGGCGAGTAGGATATAGCGTAACACGTTAGTCGGATGGCAAACGCGGCATTATGGCCGAGAAGATGAGACTGCGGACGGGCGGATGACCCAAACCATGGCACCGGCAAACAGCAAGGCCCCGGCTGCCGCGAAGATGAGGAACCAATGCAGCTGGTCGAACAAGGCGAAGCCCAACAACGCGGCTGAAAAATCCCTGTTGGCGACATTTTTCAACATGACATCCGCCCAGGCCGCATGGGTTGGGGTGCTCCAACCACTCATCGTCTTAATCTTTTGCGCCTTTTCGACAAGCAAGAATGAGAGGCCGTTCCCAAATACCGCGACGCCGCCGAGCGCGAGCGAAACCCAGTCATCCGTTTGACCGATGTGGGCCGTGTAGAGTCCCACGGCGATGCCTCCAAAAATCGCCATATGAACGATGTTGTCGAAGGCGATGTCGAGCCAGGCCCCAAAGGGCGACTCGGTAAAGGTCAATCGCGCGACTTCGCCGTCGCAACAATCGATGACGGCCGCCAATTGAAACAAGAGGGCCGCCACGATACCGGCACTGTACGTGCCCACGCCAAATCCAACCGCCGCAAGCAGACCGATCAATCCGGCCAGGACCGTAATATAATTGGGCGACAACCCCGTGAGGAGAAACAGGCGTGTGAACCAGCGGGAAACCTTGCGATTGAAATAGCGATCGACAAACCCTTCGAACTCCCCTTTGAGCGAATTGAACAACTTCTTTTCGGCTGTTTGGATGTCGGATACGGTTCGGACTGGTTGATACCAACTTCCTTGCTTCTCGTCAGCCGACACCACACGCACTCGACCATCCGCCGAGGCTCGCTCAAGCCACTGGCGGATCGGAGGGCTCCCCTTCTCACCCATCGCCTGATTCGTGGCGCTCATCAGGCTTGTCGGCACGACCACCAACTCGGCGAGACGCAAGGCCGGATCGTCGAAACGGGGAGGGGCAAAGATCGCCGGGCGACCGGACAAGACATTCGACCGCACCTCCTGCACCATGAGCTGATCGATCCGCCCCTGTGAGGCCTGCGAGACCACGATGGCTTGACCGTCCTGCACGTCACGCCGCAACCGTTCAATCAACCCTCGTGAGAAGACGCTTTTGACGCTCGCCACCAAAGCAAAGCCATGCACTTCGGCCGCCAAGGCCTCCCAAGTCCGGGGATCGTCGAGGGGAAATTCACGGATCGGCATCCATCGGACGGGAATCGTGACGCGCGGCCCTTTGCCGAGCGCCTGCTTCAGCTGCTCTTCCTCAGCGCCGGACAGGACGATTAATTGGCGAATCCCCGCACGCTGCAAGGTCAGCACGGTCCGTTGAAAGAGCCCGATTCCCACGACGCTGGTCAGAGGCCCCACCTCGCTCGCCGGTTGACCGATGGAACCGCCGAAGACCTCGACGGACGGCAATAGAATCGCCGTGGCCAACCCCTGGATTTCGACTCTCCTTTGAAGGATGCTCTTACTCATCGTGGCATCGACAACGGTATCTGTTCACCGGTGGTTTCTTTCGCAAAACCACTCTTCATGGAACATGCTGATACAGTGAAGACTTTCTCATAATCTTGGCAAAACTTCCAATTCAGCCTTTCTTACGTCTTCGATAAAATCGATCTCGGTCCAGGGCAACCCCCCGATCCGTTCATAACCGACCCGCACGTCCTGAAAATACGGTCGGAGCGCGTCCTCGTACTCCATATCCCACGAGCCCCTGTCGATGTAGCCACGAAGCGACGAGACCACGTGAGGCGCGTCGGCATGCCGAACCCGAAGAAATCCAACCCCTTCACCGGCGTAGTCGTACTGTTCCGGCATGTTCTTCGTCAGCGCGATCACGCGCCCCCCCGCTACGACCACCATGCATTCCTCTCCGGTCTGCTTCACCGTCTCATCCATCAACAGCGCGTTCTCACAAGGTGACGACACCAGACGCCGTAGGATGTCCCGATGGAACAGCACGTCGGCATCCATCACGATGGCATCGTCGTCGAGCGCGGATCGCGCGATCCACAGCGAAGAGATGCTGCCTCTGTGAAATTGGTCGTTGACGAGAAACGTGACGTTGACGCCGCAGGAATCCTGCTCGACCGCCGCGCGGATCATTTCCTGCTTGTACCCAACGACGATCTCCGCCCGGCGAATCCCGACGGAAATCAGCGACTCGAGATAGCGATGCAGGAGCGACCGGCCCCCGATCTCGATGAGGCATTTCGGGCGATGTTGGGTCACTTCCCACAGGCGTTTTCCGACTCCAGCTGCTAGGATGACCGCTTTCATGCCGATTTGCAGACCTGTTCGAAGGCGTCGAGAAACCCGCCGAACTGCGCCTCGGACAACGCCCCCATGTTGGCCACGCGAAAAATCTTGTTTTCCAGGTTGCCTTGACCGGCATAAATAACATAGCCCTGCTGCTTCAGGCGGTCATGCAGCGCCTGATAGGAAACCCCCTCCGGCAAGTGATAGGCCGTGATGGTATTTGATTGCCGGTCCGCCGGCAGCAGCGCCTTCACGCCGAGTTGAGCCATTCGTTCACGGATCAGAGTCGCCGTCTTCTTATACCGGTGGACGCGATTGGCCACGCCTTCCTCGAGCAGCTCGTTGAGCGCTTCGTCGAAGGCATAGTAGACTTGCACCGCCGGGGTGAATGGAATCGTGCCCCGCCCCTCGTTGTCGATGTAATGGGTCAAATGGAGATACCACGACCGCTTCGGGTACGCCCGCATTCGCTCGACGAACCCCTTCCGCACCAGCACGAACGAGACGCCTGGGAATCCCTGAATACACTTTCCCGCCGTCCCCGCCACCATGTAGATGTGTGACCGGGCAATGTCGATCGTCTCGCCCGCCAGCGCGCTGACGGCATCCAGCACAAACACGCGATTTTGATTATCGATGATTTCGGCGATCTCATGAACAGGGTTGAGGAGTCCGGTGGTGGTCTCATGGTGCACCATGCCGACGGCATGCACTTCCTGATGCTGCCGCAAGGCAAGCAGCAGCTTCTCCGGGTCCGGCCGAATCGTCCAGTCATACTTCAACTCGCTCACCCCCAGACGATGGAGGCCCACGATGTGGGACATCCGTTCGCCATAGACCCCGTTGTTGAGGATGAGCATACGGCGACCGTGAGGGAGCGACGACATCAAAGCGGCTTCGACGGCAGCCGTCCCCGATCCGGTCATCACGACGGCAACGTAGTCCGATTCGGCTCCGGGAACAAAGGCTTTGAGCAGCTTGGTTTGGATGCGGTGAAGCAGTTCTAAAAATTCATCTTCTCGATGACAGATATCGGGTTTCAGCAGCGCCTGCCGCACACGCTCGGAAACGTTCACTGGCCCTGGATTTAGGAGAACCACCGTCGCACCTCGTCGTTCGTGAAGCGTGAAGCGTATCGGTCAATGGTTTCAAGTTTCATATTTCAGGGTTGCGGGTTGAGATTTTTGTTTCTGCACAACGTGAACGGTTGAACATGAAACCTGGAACTCAGGACAAAGGAACGAGCAACGCTCACGAGACACGTTATTCAATCGCTTTCATGAATCGGCGGGTGATGTCCGGCGGATCGTGCAGGACACGGCCGGCATCTTCCATGAATTCATTCACTTTAATGAGCAGCATGCTGGGCCCATCCTTTTTCAGCATGTCCTTGAACTCATAGACCAGATCCTCGCGATCAAGGACCCGTTCCACATTCACATAACCCGCCGACTTCGCCACTTTCTCCAGCGGCACCACGTTGGAGATCGTGGGCTGGTTCCCGGTCGTGCCGTACACTTCGTTGTCGAAGACGACATGGATGAAGTTCTTCGGTTTCAACGCCCCAACCGTCGCAAGCGTGCCCATGCCCATCAACACATTCCCGTCGCCATCGAAGGTAACCACCTGTTTATTGGGCTTTGCGAGCGCGACACCGAGCGCGATGGCCGGAGCATTTCCCATGGAGCCGATCATATAGAAATGGGTGGGCCGATCCGCGATCTTGTGCGCCTCACGCGAGGGAAACCCGTTGCAGATGATGACGGGCTGATCGGTCAGTAACTCGAGCACAGCCGCCATGGCCTGCGCGCGGCTGATCAATGTGCCTTGTTCGGGCCTCATGGATGCAACCCCTTGACCACGCCCTTGGTAATGAACAACGCGACAGGAATCCGCTGTTTCATGAATGTCTCGGCGACCCACCTAAAATCTTCACTCGCTGTTTTTTCCGTCAGAGTCCGGTGCGGGATCTTCACTGTATCGAGCAATTGCGGCATCACTTCTCCCATCACCAAATGTTCGGGGGCATCCTTCCCCCCCTGCCCGCGCCAGGAAACGATCAGGATGCAGGGTTGTTGATAAATCATATTCAGAGAAATGAGCGCATTGAGAGAGGTGCCGAGTCCTGAATTCTGCATGAGCACGGCGGGTGTTTTCCCCGCCATATATGCGCCCGCAGCCATGCCGACCGCTTCATCTTCCCGAACCGCAGGGGTGTAGAGCCGACGGTTCATGAGTTCCGCAATGATCCCGCCCAGGATCGAATCCGGGACGCCGGTGAAAAAATCAACCCCCATGTCCTGCATCGTTTGCACAAACACGTCACTTTCAATCACTGAACGTTTCCCCCCTGCCCTCGTGACACCCATCCGCCGAAAGCCGGCGCATTATAAGATACGCCCCGCGATGTTCTCAAGAAAGATCCGCGATTGAGTTGCCCCCTCTCACATGGTAGCGTGAGGGCCGATAGGGCTGTGGTAGATCCTGCAAGAGAGATGAAAGATTCCACCCAACCAGCACCCCTCGCTCGGCCGTTGGTCCTGATGATCGCCATCATGCTCGGCGCCGGTTCGGCATGGGCTGTTCCCATGATCAATGACCCGAAGGGATTTCACGACATTCCTTGGGGAACTCCATTATCTTCGCGCCAGGACTTGGAGACGATACGAGCAGGCGCGCATATCATCGAATATCTTCGCAAGACAGAGCCGTTGTCATTCGCGGGAGCCGAGATGACCAGCATCCTCTACCTGTCACTGGATGATCAATTCGCGCGTGTCACGATCCGCTACCAGGGGGAATCGGTCCACAAACACGTGCTGCGCTTCTTAGAGAACCAATTCGGCGGGCTGGAGCGTATTCCCGGGCAAATGACGCGAGGTCTCAACCAGCAATACACGTGGCGCGGTTCGGATACTGAGATCACGCTGACCTATCAAGCCGGCACCGAGCGCGGCTATATTTTCATCGACAGCCGCACACTCGCGCCACGGTTCAACGACGATATCACCGACTCCGCAGAGTAGATCGATGAACACAGGTTTTCGCAAAGGGACGCCGCTTCTCGCAATAGGTATCTTCTGCATGCTGTCTGCGGCGACATTTGCTCGGGCCGTTCCGCTCGACAATGACCCCAACGGCTTCGAAGGTATTCCTTGGGGGACACTCCTTGCAGAGATAGAACGTTTTGTGCGCATCGAAGATGCCGGTCGCCTACAGATCTATGAACACATCCGACAGACTCCCGCGCTCGGCACGATACCCGTCGATTCCATGCGATTTACCACGTTTGAGAAAAAGTTCGGACGTGTGACTGTTCGTTACAGTGGGAATGAGACTCATGAGAGAATCCTGACCTATCTTCAATCCACGTATGGTCCACTCGACCACACACCGGGACAAATCACTGTCGGTCCGGTAAAAGTCTATGCGTGGCATGGCTTCCATACGGAAGTAGCGCTGCGATTCGAGACCGGGGCGGCTCGTGGCATCATATTCATTGAAAGCCTGACGCTGCCGGAAAAACTATCGGACGGGACCTCCGCAACAGTCTTCTAAGCTCCGGCAGTAATTCCCCTCATCAATACGGCATCCATCTCCCGCGTCGCCGATACCGCTCTACCGGTCGGCGCATTACTCGCTTCATATGGCCAAGCCACATTAGTGAATTGATTGGGAAAATCGTCCGGACGAAGTTATGATGACGACACCGACAATGAATAGCCGAAAATCCTATGTGCCATTGGATGGCCGTTATGCCGAACGTGTCACCATCACGTGTCGAGTGCGCTATGTCGGTGAAGTGACGGGACAACCTCACCAGGGGGATGGGCTCACCAAAAACATATCCGTCTCTGGTTGCCACATCATCAGTGACCGTCCGGTGACGCGAGGAACACTATTGACCCTTACCATTGAGCTTCCCGATGGATTGCCTCAGCTTTCCTTGAAATCAGCGCATGTTGTGTGGGTATCGGGTTGTCAATTCTCTGTCCGATTTATGGATCTGAGCGGAGACCATCGGAAGCGATTGCAGTCTTTCATTTGGAAAAGTATCTCCCATCAAACCGTAAGCGATCAACGAACTCGATTCCGGCTGATATAGTCCGGCCTTATCCCCTTCTGTCCATATTGCCACGATCCCTTTCGTGAATGAGTTGAGAACGCTCATCGACTCATAAGACCTCACCTGCGTTTAGGTCCAGTCTTCCGTCATACAACGACATAGCGTACTGATTTATCGTTAATCATTTTAGACCCACCTTCTGAATAGTGCGCCCCCCGTCTAGTGTACAGGCAAGGTTGACGCTCAGCGATAGCCTTCATCCATGCGAAATCTCCGAATAAAGTAAACGCATTTACAAACCGCGGAAGACAAGGATCACATCGACCGCCGGAGATCTGGACCCAATCCTGAAGGAGGCATTTGACCTGCGTACTGGGTCGATCCAGGCTGAGCTGAGTATTCAGTCTGAAGCGAACATATAACCAGGAGGCGTAGATGACACAGCTGAAACACGTGAGACAGTCAGAAACACCTTGCCTATCCCATTCGATTGAGCGGCGCAGAACGAGAAGAAGTTGTGTCTCCCTAGGGCTCATGTACTCAGGGATCAATGGGGATGACGTTCTAATTGGAGACGGTAGCGCTGTTGACCTATCCGAAGGCGGGATGGGCATTCCCAGAAATTGTCCGGTCAAGATTGGGATGGAGTTGACCTTGTTCTTATATCTTCCGGACGAGGAAGAGCCCCTGTTCGTTTCGGAAGTTGTGGTCTCATGGGCGACGGGATCCCTGTTTGGCGTGGAACTAAAGGAAGTGAGCCTCCGCGATGGCAATCGGCTTCGGACGCTTCTCCGCGCCCAATCGATTGCCTTAACGGAGTCGGTTCAATGACCCAACCTATCACGGCCTAGTCGGGGGGATGTCAACCTTCGGTCGCTACCCTTGTCGCCAGCCCCCCGCGATACTCTGTCTTCTTCTATAGCCTTTGTCCCCTTACCCATTCGACTCGACGAGTAGCCTCTCTCACCTTGTCTTCCAGACAAGCACCATGCTAATTCATGGTGAGTGACCACTCACCATGAATAGAGTATGGACATCTGCTCGTCAACGACATCAAGCGTCCCCAACCTCCAGCCATGAACGGCAGGCCTGTTCAGCGCGGCGACATCGTTGTTTGCCGCAAACGGCTTTGCCGGAACGATCCCTAAGCGAATTGCCAAGGCCGCGGGCACCAATGAAGCGCCGCTCCACAAGCACTTTCCGACCCAGCATGCCCTGTACGACGCAATTTTCGCAGAAAAGACGCAACACTCCGACTTGCGCGAACCCGGCGACGGGCTCGTCCGGCAATTGCCGGACTCGTAAACGACAGGCGCCGCTATGAGTCGACTCATCCGACATCCATTTATAATTCTCGGAATCATCATCTTTGTCGCAGTTACGGCCCTTGTAGCCTTTCGTCTGAATACTGGCGCCAAACCCGACAAGAAGGCGGCACGGCTCATCACAGTCGGTACTGTGGCCCCGCTTCGACAGGATTTTGATGTTCGCCTAGCCTACACAGCGGACATCTCGCCCAATCAAGTCGTCAACATCTTCTCACGGGTCGACGGATACATCGCCAAGTTGCATGTCGATAAGGGTGACTTTGTCAGATTGAATCAGCTACTCGTTGAAATCGACCATACGGACTATCACCATGCCGTCAATCAGGCAAAAGCCAATCTGTCGGCAGCCAAGGCGAAGGTCCTACAACAGGACGCGGTGGTCCGCAACGCCAAGCTGACGTTCGATCGCATGCAGTCCCTCATCAAAGACCAATTTGTCTCACAGCAAGACCTGGATACCGCGCTGGTCAACTTCGACGCCGCCAGCGCCGCGCAGGAATCCCTCCAAGCGCAAGTCAACCAAATGGAGGTGGCCCTGGCCCAGGCTGAAACTCGCTTAGCCTATTCGTACATCCGAGCCCCATTTCCCGGCTATATAGCGGAACGCAATTTAGATACCGGGGCCTATGTCAGCAGCGCAACCGCCAGCACTTCGACCATGTCACGAGGCATCATGAGCCTGCATGATATCAATACGGTTCGTGTGTTGATCGAAGTCGTCGAGCGGGATATTCCGCTGGTGAAGGTAGGCCAAAAGGCCGAGCTCCGTGCCGAAGCATATCCGGATCACGTGTTCGAGGGAACCGTCACGCGTGTCGTCCAGGCCTTGAATCGCGCGACACGTACCATGACGGTGGAAATCGACTTGCCGAATATGGATCGTCGATTAAAAGGCGGGATGTTTGCCCGAGTCGAAGTCATGGTGGGGACCCGCCGCCAAGCGTTGCAGATTCCCCTTGATGCCGTCAGTCGACTAGAAAACATGCAATACATCTATATCGTTCAAGACGGGAACGCTCGGCGAGTGGATATTGAGATCGGTGCCCGTAACGGCAACCATGTGGAAGTTACCAGAGGATTGACGGGGCATGAACAGATCATCGTCGCCGGCAAAGACTTGGTGCACGACGGCATACCCGTCCACGCCCAACCGCTTCAACCGGGCAATAGTCAGGAGTAAGGAACAAGGGATGAAGCCACCGGCCGGACCAACTGCGCCTCATACGCTCATCTCCGGCTCTTCACCCTTTCCCCTTCTCCCTTCACGGATTTAGCTATGTGGCTCACCCTCCTCGCGCTACGCAATCGCATCGGCATCCTGATGTTATCGCTTGCGATGGTCGTCCTGGGACTGACGTCCCTCCAGCGCCTACCGGTCGATCTCTTCCCGCAAATCCAGGTCCCCGTCGCTTTTGTGGGTGTCGTGTACAAGGGCGCTCCACCTCTCGACATCGAGCAGAGCGTCGTCTACCCGATCGAAAAAGCCGTCAGCTCCGCCTCCAATGTCGAACATGTCGAATCGTTCAGCAAGCAGGGTCTCGGGGCCGTCCAGATCTGGTTCAACTGGGGCGCAGACATCAATGTCGGACAGATGGAGGTGATGCAACGCATCACGCAGATTCTGAACAGCCTTCCGCCCGGCATTCTGCAGCCCTTCATCGTCAAATTCGACGTTTCTAACATTCCCGTTTCCATTGTGTCGGTGTCGAGCGATGAGTTGGACGAGCGGGCACTCTATGATCTCGCGTACAACACCATCGCGCCCCAGATCGAGCAGATCGCCAATATCGCAGCGGCCACGGTCGAGGGCGGCAAGATTCGTCAGATCAATATCAATCTCGACCCGGCACTCCTCAGCGCCCGCGGACTCTCCATTCTTGATATTGTGAAATCCGTCAAAGCCTCAAATTTAATCCTGCCTTCCGGGAACATCAAAGCCGGCAATCTTGACTATAACGTCTTCACGAATAATCAGTTCCGAACAGTCGAGCCGATCCAGGACGTGATCGTGAAGGTCAACCCCCAGGGCAATCCCGTCCGGGTGCGCGACGTAGGGACCGTGACGGATTCGTCCGATATCCAAACAAACATTGTTCACGCCGATGGCGCCAGATCGGTGTTTCTTCGTGTCAACAAGCAACCGATCGCCAACACGGTCGAGGTTGTGGATGCCCTTCGCGCAGCCCTCCCCAAGATGGTCGGCATCCCCGAGGGCGTGAAACTCGGCATTTCGTTCGATCAATCTCTCCATATCCGACAATCCATTCACAATCTTACCGAGCAAGCCCTCCATGGGTCGCTGCTGGCCTCAGCCGTGATTCTGATCTTCTTGCGCAACCTTACAAGCACCGTCATCATCTCCGTGGCCATTCCGCTCTCCATGCTCGTGACGTTTGTTGTCCTCTATTTTACCGGCCAAACCCTGAACATCTTTACGCTCGGCGGGCTCGCGCTGGGGATCGGCCGGCTGGTTGACGATTCCATCGTGGAACTGGAAAATATTCAGCGCCACCTCAATACCAATCCCAACCGGTGGCACGGCATTCTTGATGCCGCTCGAGAAGTCGCCATGCCGATCCTCGCGTCGACCGTCACCACGGTCGTGGTCTTCCTCCCGATGTTCTTCGTCGTCGGCATCGCGCGTCTCTTACTGATCCCATTGACCGTGACGATCGCCATCGCGCTCTTCACTTCTTTCCTCGTCTCACGAACGGTGACGCCGGCGCTCTGCTACAAGTTCCTCAAGCCTGAGCAAGAGGTTCGGCGGACAATGCCGGACTGGTTTACCACACTCATGGATTGGAGCCGTCGCCGATACGAGTCTCTCGATAGAAGTTACGAAGAGTCGTTGCAGTGGGTCCTGGGACATCGCCGAATCTTTATCGCTCTGGTGCTGCTGATTTTTGTCGGATCGCTCACGTTGATTCCGCTGATCGGGACTGAATTTCTGCCGGTTTCCGATGAGAGCCAATTTCGCATCGTCCTGCGGGCACCGGTCGGCCAACGGGTTGAAAAGACCGAACAGCAGGTCTCAGAAGTCGAACGGGTGCTCCGAGCCAATATTCCCGCCACCGAATTGGAGACGATCGTCTCCAGTACGGGCATCCTGTCGCAAGGCCGCTCGTCGCTCTTCAACCCCAATACGGGCCCCCATACGTCGTCGATGCAAGTATATTTGGTCTCACCGGACAAGCGGGCCAGAACTCAAGTCGAGATCATGAACGATGTGCGCCCGAAGATCGTCAAACTGTTCCCGGGAGTGTCGATGTATTTCGACCCCGGAGGTCTCGTCAAGCGCGTCACCAGCTTCGGTTCCCAAAAGGCCATCGATGTGGAAATCTATGGCTATGACTTCGATAAAGCGAGAGACGTCATCGCCCGCGTCAAGCAGATCATGGAGCAGACTCCCGGCCTGGCGGATATTGAACCGAGCCGGGAAGAAAACTACCCGGAAGTGAACGTGACGGTGGATCGAGAGAAGGCGGCTCTGCTCGGTATCAGTGAGACCGACGTCGCCAATACGGTCCTATTTTCTCTGAACGGAAACGGCCAGACCGACCCGATCATTTATACGGATCCGCAAAACGGCAATGAATACTTCATCAGCGCCTGGTTGGCCGAGGCATACCGAAAGAATCTCAGCGATCTGGAGAATATCCTGCTCATCGCCAAAGCCGGCGAGCCTGTCCTCTTGAAGAATATTGCCTCCCTCAAGTTGAACGCGGGACCGGTGAAGGTCGATCGAAAGCATTTCCAGCGCGTGGTCCACATCACGGCCAATCCCACCACCCGGCCCCTCGGTGATATCGCCGAAGACTTGGAGTCCGCCTTCGCCGCACTCCAATTGCCGGCAGGGTTCAGCCTCAAGCTGGCGGGACAGATTCAGCAGCAGCGTGAAACCTTCCAAGGATTGCAGTTTGCAACCATTCTGGCGCTTTTGTTGGTTTATATGGTCATGGCCGCCCAATTCAAATCGCTTATCGACCCGTTCATCATCATGTTTTCCGTGCCGATGGGGTTCCCCGGTGTCATCTTGATACTGTTTCTGACGAACACGACACTATCCACCACATCGTTGATGGGCATTATCATGATGTTGGGCATCGTCGTCTCGAACGGTGTCTTATTGGTCGATTACACCAACGTCCTCCGACGCAGAGGCGAAGGGCTTCATCGAGCCGTTGTGACCGCCGCGCGAACCAGGCTGCGCCCGATACTCATGACCTCGCTCGCAACGGTCTTTGGACTGCTTCCCATGGCGATCGGACTCGGGACCGGCGGGGAAACGAACGCGCCGCTCGCAAGAGCGGTCGTCGGAGGGTTGAGCGTGTCTACCCTCCTCACGCTGTTTCTCGTTCCAACGATGTATCTGATGTTGGAGGAATATTTCCCAAGAAGACTCGAAGACGCGGCGAACGATCAGAAGGGAGCGGTCCTTGGCGCCACCTCGGTTCCGGAATAGCCTCCGTCAACGCTCGACAATGTTTGGAAACAAGGACTTCAGCTGCATGGCCAGTCCGATATCCCCGGTAATCTGCAAACGCCCCGACATCGCCATCGTCATTCCGCTGAGATGTCCGTTCAGAACCCCGATGCAATCCTCTCCGGTCATCGAAAGAGTTACATGCGGATCGGCATGAGTTCCATCCTTCACGACGCAGATTCCATTGTGCACCAGCAGATGGTACTGACCGCCTTGCTTTCCACGGAGGTCAAACTGGTAGACGGCCTCAACATCCTCAGCGGCATCCTTATCAAGTTTTGACGGGAGGGAGTCGAACACCTCTCTGACAGTCGTGGCTTTCATGTTAAGACAATACCATGGCAACGGATGGTTAAAGTTTTCGGGGGCGCTATGCTCACGCCCCCGAAGCACGGTCAATATAAAAGAAGGGGTTAGTACCGGAGTGTGGCAGTCGCAACACTACGACTGGCTCCGAAAAACTCCTTTGAAAACGACTCGACCACCGCGGGGTCGTACCCCTTGCAGCTGAAAATATCGAGGTAGGCGTGATTGGTTTCATTGGCAAAATGACCGCTGATCAATGAGGTGGAGATCAACTGCACCATGGAGTAGCCGGCCACGGGCCCTTCGCCAAAATCGACGACCTGACATTCACCAAAGCGCTTCATGTCGATGAGGTCACACAGCTCCACGACGTAGCGCTTGATATATTCCGCATCTCGGATCAGTTGGGGATTGCAATCGTGAAGGTCAACAGCAGTGCAGAGCCCCCATGCCTTGCCGCTTCCCACCATGTCTTGGACAGGTCGGGCAGCAGCCGCAGGGGCGTTGGATGGTAAGATTGTGGACTCGGAACTAGCCGAGGTACTCATAGAGGGGGGTTCCCTTTCTGTAAGAGGATTGAGCACATGGGGACTATCATGCGTGAACTATACCATGATTTGTTTGTCGCGCACGTGACACTCTAGAAAATTTTTGGCTCTACCGTGAAAGACACGGTCAATCGGTTGACAAGGGTTCATCTCTCAGGGACAATATCTCGTAT
>NZ_CZPZ01000021.1 GCF_001458775.1 Candidatus Nitrospira nitrificans | reverse complement strand
GACTTTCCTCGAATATTTCCACTGTGCCGAAATTATTTCGCACACCGTTGCTCTGAGCACGACGATTGTCTGGGTACCCGACTCCTGGGTCGGGCTTTGGCAATCGGGGGAAGCCGGGTGGGCTCACGCAATTGCCCCGTCGCATCGTAGCGCGCCACACACCGGGGGCCGTGCAACACCGCCAGCGCGCCCTCCGGATATGCATGAATCCAGACGGTGACCTTCACATAATGGAAGCGGTGCGGGTCAGGTGGGATCTGGAGCCTCCGGCCTTGAGAGCGCACCGTGTTGTCATTCGCGACGACCCGTTCTTCTTGCACACACAGAATCTCCGCAAGGTTCGTCCCGATCCACGGGACCAAGGCCGTCCCCGACTCTGCCGCGGGAACCGCAAACCGCTGGTGGTAGGCCGGGACAAACTGCTCGGTGAGATACCGGTTGGCTGCGGCCATCGTGGTGATCCCCGCCAAGGCCAACTCTTTCGGCAGCCGATCTTGCAGGGTGCGGAAGACGCGCTCCGACCGACCCCGGGCTTCCGGGGAATAGGCGGGAATCAGCGTGATACCCAGCTGCTGTAAGGCGCGGTGCACTTGCGTCGGGCGTGTCTTGTCGCCCCGCCCCCCAGCCGCCTCAGTGTACCAGTAGTGCGAGCCCCGATCGGTATATAGGGAACTGAACAGCCCCTTCGCCTCAATGACCTCCCCCAGGCCCTGGAAACTGCTCATGGTTCCCTCTTCTTCACCGAAGAAGGCCGAATAGATCTCGCTCGTCGCGTCATCCACGGTCACAATCAGATCCCACTGAGAGCCCACCACCCACTCATGCGTGGACCCATCTTGATGCAGCATCATGCCGGGCATCGGTTTGCGAGGCCGCTTCTTGCGATGCGCCCCACGCCGGGGCGCCCGCGCCACGGGTCCCGCCCGTTGCAATCGGTTCTTGGTCCACGTAGAGGAGCGGGTCCCGCCATGCTCCGCGTGCCAGCGTTCATGGAAATGTTTGACGGTCCAGCCCGTGTAGCGGCTCTCATACAGCTGCACCATCTGCAGGGCCTCATCGATGGGGACCGCCCGGGCAGAGGCCCGACCCAGCCGTCGATCCTCCAGCCCCTCGATCCCCTCCGTTTCATAGCGCGTACTCCACCGACGGAAGGTCCGTTCTGTTACGCCCAAGAGCTCCGCCGCTTCCACCATCGTCAGTTCTCGGCGCTGTCGCCGGGTATACAGCTCTTCAAATCGCATCTGTCGCACCCTCCTGCAGCACGTTCGCCCGTGTCATCGTGGCCCCTCCTTGGGGCCCACCTTAAACCGGACACTTCACGTGCTACACAAATCGGACAGATGATGTGCTATCTACAGACCGGCGTAGGAGAGTAGGCACATCGACAAAGATCAGATACAATATCGTTCAATGTTAACCCGCGCATTCCCATCAGGACGTGTGTTGCGCTACGGTATCGCTGCTCTCCTTTCTGTTGTCATCGGAAGCGGCCAGGCTGATGCCCTATCCCCTGATTCACCCGGCATTCGCATGCTCGAAGAGATTCAAACGGTCATTACCGAGCTTGCTGAGCAGGCCAAGCCGTCCGTCGTCAATCTGTTTCCCATCACTGGCACAAGTCGGCTTCGCGAAGGACCCGGTGAGCGTACGCCGAATACGTCAGGCTCTGGCTCGGGTCTGATCGTTGATAGTGACGGCCATATCGTGACGAACAATCATGTGATCGGGGATGCCAATGAGATTGAAGTCCGGTTCTCCGATAAGACCAGGCTCATCGCTCATGTGGTCGGTAAAGATCCCGACACTGATTTAGCGGTGCTCAAAGTAACCACCGATCGGCCGCTGCCGAGTGCGCGATTCGGCGATTCCGCCGGCGTCAAGGTCGGTCAGTGGGTGCTGGCCGTCGGAAATCCCTTCGGGCTGGACCGGACCGTGACACTCGGCGTGGTCAGCGGCATCGGTCGAGAAAATATCAATCTGTCACGGTACGAAAACTTCATCCAGACCGATGCCTCGATCAACCCCGGAAATTCCGGCGGTCCGCTCTTCAACCTCCGGGGTGAGGTGATCGGTATCAATACGGCGATCATTAATTTCGCCCAAGGCATCGGATTCGCCATTCCCTCGAATATGGCCAAGCAGGTCATCGAACAGTTGTTGGCCAAGGGCAAGGTCGTGCGGGGCTGGCTCGGCGTCGGGATTCAGCCATTGACGGCCGAGTTGGCGAAACAATTTGGAGTCGCTGAAGGCGAAGGCGTACTCGTGAACGAAGTCTTCGAGAAAGACCCCGCCGCATTGGCCGGGATCAAGCCGGGTGATGTCATCGTCCGGATCGACGGGGCTGTTGTCGATTCACCGAATAAGCTGTCTCGTCTGATCGCGACGCTGGCTCCGGGGGCGACCTCAAAGATTGAAGTCGTCCGGGATCTGAAACGCGTGACGATAGCCGTTCCCCTCACCGAGCGGCGTGATGCAGCTGGCCTCGCATCGCTTCCTCACCAAGAAGAGAAGGCCGGAGGCAGACTTGGTCTTGATCTCCAAGACGTGACGGCGGCCCTGGCGGAGCGGTTCAAGCTGCGCGACTCAAAAGGCGTGCTGATTGCCAAGGTCGAATCCAACAGTCTGGCTCAAGCCGAAGGCCTGCGTGAAGGTGACCTCATCAAAGAGGTCAACCGTCTGGAAGTTTCTTCCGTCGGAGAATTTACATCGGCCCTTGCGCGGTCCCGGCGCGGCGACACGCTGTTGCTCCGTGTGCTTCGCGAAACCCGCGCATTTTATGTCGTGCTCAAATCCTCCGACTGACGAACGACTGACGAATTCAGTGGGTCGTGGCGGCTTGCCCTTCCCCCTTCTGTCGCTCGATGATCTTAGAGACCAGCTCTCTCGGCACTTCATCATACTGCGCGAAATCCATGACATAGCTGCCCCGTCCGCCGGTCATGGCGTTGAGGGCCGTCGCATATCGAAGCAGTTCAGCCAGCGGAACCAGGGCTTTGATCTGTTCGGCATTGTCGTGCGCATTGACGGATAGGATTCGCCCCCTTCGGGCGCTCAAGTCTCCCATGATCGCCCCGACCGTGTCGGTCGGCGTATCGATTTCCACCGTCATGACCGGCTCCAATAACACGGGATGCGCGGTCTCGATCGCTTTTTTGAATGCCATCGACCCCGCGATTTTGAACGACATCTCCGACGAATCGACCGTATGGTAGGATCCGTCATAGACGGCCACCTGCACATCGACGACCGGAAATCCACTCAACGGTCCCTCATGCATGGCCTCGAGGACCCCTTTTTCGACGGCGGGAATGAAGTTTCGTGGAATCGCTCCTCCGACCACGCGATTCTCGAACGCGTACCCGTGACCGCGCGGGAGCGGCGCCACTTCAAGCCAGCAATCACCATATTGGCCATGACCGCCGGTTTGTTTCTTGTACTTGCCCTGCGCTTGTGATTTCGTCTTGAGCGTTTCCCGGTATGGGACCTTCGGCGTGTGGAGTATGACATCGGCTCCGAACTTTCGATGGAGTTTCTCGAGCGCCAAATCGATGTGGAACTGTCCCATGCCGCTGAGCACCATCTCCTTGGTTTCAGCGTTGCGCGAGAATGCCAACGAGGGATCCTCTTCGATGAGTTTGTGAAGCCCGAGGCTGACCTTGTCGATGTCCGTCTTGGACTTGGCTTCAATCGCGAACGACAAGATCGGCTTTGGCAGGCTCAGCACGGGGTAACAGATGGGAGCCGCTTCTTGGCACAGCGTGTCGCCGGTCTGTGTATCCTTGAGCTTCCCGATCGCCACGATTTCTCCCCCTCGTGCGGAGTCGACGGCCACATGACGTTTGCCCAACACCGTGTAGAAATGGCCGAGCCTCTCTCGGACATGTTTGGACGCATTCAGGACCGTGGCGTCGGCACGGACTGTTCCCGACAGGACACGGCAATAGGACAACCGGCCGGCGAATGGGTCGATGATGGTCTTGAAGACATAGGCTGAAAACGGTTCCTGTACACTCCCCTTCCTCTCACAGCCTTCATGGGTCTCTGGGTGAATGCCGTGCCATGGATGAGCCGCGCCACGTTCGGAGGGTGACGGCAATAACGTGACCATCGCGTCCAATAAGGACCAGACTCCGACATTCTGCGTAGCGGATCCGCCGTAGATGGGAAGGAAGTGTTTCGTCTGAATGTCACGTCGAAGCCCTTGCAGAAGGTCCTCTGGGCTCAACTCTCCCTTGGCCAAGTAGGTCTCCAGCAAGGTTTCCCCGTTTTCCGCGACCGTCTCCACGAGTCGCTGGTGCGCTTCGTTCAGCATGCTCTCTAGAGCATGTGAAACCGATAGCTGTTCGACTTTCGCTGAACTCGGCCCTGACCGCACCAGCTTCTCATGTCGTACGTCAAGTACGCTGTCAAAATTCACGCCGAGGTTGACCGGAACCGTCATAGGGAGAGGAACACACCCGAGCTGTTTGTGACAGATCTCCAGAGCGCTCTCGAATAATGCGCCTTCCTTGTCGAGTCCATTCACAAACACCAGACAGGGAAGGTCCAACTCTTTGATCCTTGTCCACAGCTGTGTCAACTCTGTCCGTACTCCTATGGTTCCACTCAGAAGCAGGATGACCGCATCGGCAGCCTGCAGGGCGGCGAGCGGTTCGCCGAGAAGATCGAGTGCGCCGGGAGTATCAATCAGGTTGATGGCGGTGTGATTCCAGGTGAATTGAAGGAGGCTGGTGCTTGTCGAATTGCGATGCCGAAGTTCTTCAGGCTCAAAATCAGACACGGTGGTCCCATGCGCCACGGAACCGAGCTGAGGGATCGCACCACCGACATACAGCAAGGCCTCACAGAGAGAGGTCTTCCCGGCACCGGCGTTGGATACGATGGCCACGTTTTTGATGGGCTCCAGACGGACTGCATCCATAGCTTGCCCTCCTTGTTGAGTATGTGTTTAGGCCATTCGCTTCCTCATGTTTCCTGGGCTGGTGTTTCGGTCGGATATCATACTTAGGGTCCTTCGTACTCATCCCCCTGTCCGGTCAGCCATCCCTCGTCGGCAAAACTCACATACCGGCCGTCTCCGATGATCATGTGGTCCAAAACACGAATGCCTAATAGCGTGCCGGCTGTTGCGAGTCGATCGGTCAATCGCCGATCTTCCAGGCTTGGAGTGGGATCTCCGCTGGGATGATTGTGAAGAAAAATGACGGCAGCCGCAGATTCGCGCACCGCAAGCGCAAACACCTCACGTGGATGGACGATGCTGAGCGTAAGGCTTCCTTCTGAGACCGTGGCCTCTTTGATCACGATATTTTTTGCGTCGAGCAGCACGACCTTGAAGAGTTCGTGTTTCAGATCACGGAGCGCAGGGTGAAAGTGTTTGAACAGATCCGAGCTTGAGGAAATACGAGTGCCGGTGGACAGTGGAACGGCCAGAGACCGTCTTCCTAAGGCCAATGCAGCTTTGAGTTGGGCGGCTTTGGCAGGACCGATGCCGGGGATCGCGCAGAGTTCTTCAATGCCGCAGGCCGCCAATCCTCCCAGTCCACCGACTCGATCAAGGAGCTCGATGGCCACCTGTACAGCGGATGAATCGCGGCGGCCGGTTCTCAGGAGGATGGCGAGAAGATGGGCATCGGATAAGGCCTCTGATCCTTTGGCAAGAAGACGCTCACGGGGGCGCTCGGTCTTTGGCCAGTACGCAATGCCCTTTCTCGGTCCCTTGCTTGCCACGAAACCCCTCAGGTGACAAAAAAATGACGAGCCGGACTCTTTTGTACCGCCAAATAAGGGGAAATTACCTGCCTGCTGGAAATACGTAATTCATAAGTCATTGAAATGCTGATATATGACAAATTGGTGCAGCTTTTGCTTAAGTTTGCCACCAGCTGTGAACGTAGCCACCTTGGGAGGGACCAATGGAATGTCCGAAGTGCAAAGGGATGATGATGTTGGAGCGGTTCTCTGATTTCTTTCTTGTGTTCTACGCATGGAAATGCATTAACTGTGGAGCCATTATTGACCGTACTATCTCCAACAATCGTAGAAAGAGCCTGGCTGCCCGCGATTCTCAGACCGTCGTGGCTCGGTAAATTGCAGCGTTTCGAGCTCGGGACTCTGATCCATCTCAGGACCTGCTTGGACTCCGGAGCGGTCGTATCGTCCTTGACATGCTGACCGAGCAACGATCGCATTATAGTCTTCCGCACGAAGACGGTCAAAAGAGTACTCGATGCTGCTTCCCCGACTCAAGTGCGGGTGAGCCAACCTCCCTTCCACCCGGCATTTCTTGACCCCTGCAAAAACGCTATGTTAGATTCTCATGCATAGACGATGTTGTCTGGTATGCGTGTGATCGCTGGTACCCACCGAGGTCGTCGACTTTACGGGCCGCGAACACGTGCTCTTCGCCCAACCTCTGACCGTGTTCGAGAAGCTCTGTTTTCAATTCTCGGTAATCGACTTAGGAACGGCCGCTTTTTGGACCTCTATGCTGGGACCGGAGCCGTGGGGATCGAAGCCGTCAGTCGTGGCGCTGAACACGTGACCTCCGTCGAGTCGAACCGGGATGCCTTGAAACTGCTGCACCAAAACCTTGAGCTCTGTCACATCGGCGATGAAATAGCCGTGCGGGGTCAGACCGTTCAACAATTTCTTAACCATGCCGTTCAGTGGAACGGTCCCTATGATATTGTCTTTGCCGATCCTCCCTACGCCGAGGCGTCCGAACTAGCGTCATTGCTGACTGAGTCTCAGACGCAGGATCTGTTTGCCCAGGACTCATGGCTGGTCATCGAGCATGCCGCGAAAACCGACTTACCCATGTCGTTGGGGTGCACCAGGTTTTTACGTCGGTATCGCTACGGTGATACCGCCTTATCCCTCTACTTCCGTTCCCCGACTGTACCGGCATGAAAATCGGCATTTATCCAGGCACTTTCGATCCCATTACGCATGGCCATGCCGACATCATCACCCGAAGCCTCCGCGTATTCGACAAGGTAGTCGTGGCCGTCGCACCGAATCCGTCTAAACATCCGCTCTTCAATTTGGCCGAGCGCCTTGATATGGTACAGCTGGTCATGAAGGATGTCGGACAGGTTGAGGTCACACCGTTCGATGGGTTGCTCGTCAACTATGTCGAGCAGTCAGGCGCCCATGCAATCATCCGCGGCTTGCGCGCCATTTCAGACTTTGAACATGAGTTTCAGATGGCGCTCGTCAACCGAAAACTTGCGAAGACGGTGGAGACGGTATTCTTGATGCCGAGCGAAGAATACTCCTACTTGTCTTCGACGATCATCAAAGACGTGGCACAGCACGGGGGAAATTTGAGCGATTTCCTTCATCCGGAAGTCGCCCGACGCCTACAAGCTCGTATCCGGAGTCTCAAATCATGAAACTGGCAGCACGTGTCGGTCGTATTGCACCCTCTCCGACGTTGGCCATGGCTGCAACCGCCAAGGCCATGGCCGCGCAAGGACTCGATGTCATCGACTTTTCAGCCGGAGAACCGGATTTCGACACGCCGGATCCGGTGAAGGCCGCGGCAGAAGCGGCGATACGCGAGGGATTCACCAAATACACACCTTCGTCAGGGATCGATGAGTTGCGGAGCGCGATTGCCGACAAGTTTCAAGCCGAACTTGGGCTTCGGTATGAGAAGACTCAAATCCTTGTCTCCTGCGGGGCCAAACACTCGCTCTATAATGTGGCGGAGGCGTTGCTCGAAGCGGGTGACGAGATCATCATTCCGATCCCCTACTGGGTTTCGTATGCGGATCAGGCGCTTCTCAACGATGCGACGCCGGTTCTATTACCAACCAAGGAAGAGGACGGGTACGCCGTCCATGCGCCAGAGTTGGAACGACTGATTACGTCGAGAACCAAAGCCATCATCGTGAACAGCCCGTGCAACCCGACCGGCGCCACGTATGATAGGGCGACGCTGGAACAAATCGCTGCAGCAGCGGTTCGGCACGACCTCTTGATCATTTCGGATGAGATTTATGAAAAAGTGCTCTATGATGGAGCCACGCATATCAGCATTGCCTCATTGGGATCGGAGATCGCGGCCCGGACGGTCATCATCAATGGCGTCTCAAAATCTTATGCCATGACAGGGTGGCGCATCGGGTACGCGGCCGGTCCCAAAGATCTGATGACCGCGATGGCCAATATTCAGAGCCAGAGCACATCGAATCCTTGCTCGATCTCGCAAAAGGCCGCCGTTGCTGCATTGCGTCTCGGGGAACCCTTCACTCGCGTAATGGTGGAAGAGTTTTCCCGACGCCGAACCGCCATCGTGGGAGGACTGAACCAGATTCCCGGTGTGTCATGCCGAATGCCGAGCGGGGCCTTCTATGCGTTCCCTAACGTGAAAGGCTTGTTGGGGAAACGTGGACCTGCGGGAGTACTGAAGACCCCGAATGACGTGGCACAGTATCTCTTGCATGACGCGCGAATCGCGGTCGTGCCGGGTGAACCGTTTGGAAGTCTGGAACATCTCCGGCTCTCCTATGCCACCAGTATGACAAATATCACCCGAGGACTTGAGCGAATAGGACAAGCGTTCGCGAAGTTGACGTAAGGGCGATAAGGTCGCTGCAACGATAAAAGGGGGGGAACCAGTGCCGATTTACGAATATCAGTGTGACGGCTGTTCGTATCGTTTTGAAGTGAAGCAGAGCATCAAAGATGACCCGCTCTCGACATGTGAACGATGTGGGAAAGCGATCAGACGGCTGATTTCATCGCCGGGGATCATGTTTAAGGGGAGCGGCTGGTATGTCACCGACTACTCCGACAAGCTCAAACCTCCGTCCAGCACGGGCAGCGAAACCGGTGGGACAGGTTCAGGAGAAAAGAGTGCCGGAGAAAAGAAAGAGCCGGCTGCGGCTGCTCCATCAAGCGCTGCCCCTTCTTCTACAGCGCCGGCGACTGCGGCATCAAGTAGCGCGTCACCGTCTACACCGAGTACGACGACGCCCTCCTCTTCACAATAGACTCGTGGGTCTAATTATCGAACACCGATTGCCTTGGGAGCCTGGTGTTTGCCAGTCTGTGTCTTCGGGAGATTTTTAGCAGGTAGTTTGTTCGCGGTCCTTCCGGTTGATTTTGCCTGTGTTTTATGCAGCGCTGCCTTCGGAGCCATCGACTTCACTATCCTCGCGCGGGTCGCATCCAGCTGATTTTGAAGGCTGGTGATCATACCGGTTTTTTCACGACCGATGCGGCTCAGTTCATCAAGCTGTCCCTGCAGCTCCTGTTTGCCCCGGGACAAATCGGTGACTTGAGCCTGAAGCTGAAACTTCTCAATCGCCAGAGTCTGAATTTCTGATCTCAATTGTTCGATCTCAGCCTGTAAGGCCGGCGGCCAATAATCACATCCCACAAGGCCAAGCGCAAGGCCGAAACCAACGACTATGCTGAACACTCGCGTCGGGTGGTGTGCCATGGCCGTTCCCCTTTCATCGGAAATGATCTGTCTTTACCAGGCGCCGCTGTAGACATGCTGTATCCTTTGCATGTTCTACGCTGACTATCGTGAGAAGACATTTTAACAGATCGCAGGAATCAGCTGAGAAGAACATCAGCCCCGGATGTTCAGATCTATATAGACTTTAGTGGATAGATCCAGGCAGCTCTAGCAAATTGCATGGACGAGTGCTCGGGGTGAGATCGATATGGTCACTGAATGGGTCTCGGTTTATATCTTCAGAGTCCGGTGCGCGATGTCCGTTCGGAAGTGACAACCCTCGAATGAGATCGTCTTCACGACTCGATAGGCTTCGCTTTGCGCCTCCAATAACGTTGGCCCTCGACCGAGGATGCCGAGGACGCGGCCTCCTGCTGTCACGATCTCATGCCCCCTCAGGGCCGTTCCTGCGTGAAAGACCATGGAGGAGTCCGGCAAGGTTCTCGCCGTGGGGAGTCCAGAGAGCGGCATTCCCTGCCGATAGGCACCGGGGTAGCCTCCCGATGCCATGACCACGCAAACCGTCGCGTCCGTGTGCCACTCGACAGGAAATTGATCAAGCCGATGTTCGACCACCGCCTCGATGACGTCCAGAAAGTCGGTCTTGAGCAAGGGCAGCACGACTTGTGTCTCAGGATCGCCCATGCGAGCGTTGAATTCGAGCACATATGGCGTTCCGTTCACTACCATCAGTCCTGCGTACAGCACGCCTAGAAACGGCGAACCAAGCCTGGCCATGGCGTCCACCATCGGCTGCAAGACCTCGCGACGGACTTGATCTTGGATCTTGGCCGTTCCCAGTGGGGCCGGGCAATAGGCGCCCATCCCGCCGGTATTCAAGCCGGTGTCTCCATTGCCGACCCGTTTATGATCCTGCGCCGGTGGCATCGGCACCACGGTCTTGCCGTCGGTAAACGCCATGATCGTCAATTCCTCGCCGTCGAGAAATTGTTCGATCAGCACCTGTTTGCCGGCTTGGCCGAATACGGCCTTTTCCATCGAGTCGATGATTGCCTGTCTTGCTTGGTCCTGAGTGGTCGCAATGATGACGCCTTTCCCTTGAGCCAGCCCGTCGGCTTTGATCACGACCGGCAACGTCTGCCGCTCGACATAGGCCAATGCGTCCTCGATCTTTTCGAAACTCTTGGCATGAGCCGTCCGGATCTTGGCTTGCGCCATGATCTCCTTCGAGAAGACCTTGCTCGCCTCCAGGCGGGCGGCGTTCCTGGTCGGACCAAACACTCTGAGCCGAGCTTTTCGAAATTCGTCCACAATGCCCAGCGCGAGCGGCGCTTCGGGGCCGATCACGGTCACATCAATGTTTTCTTGGAGCGCGAAGTTCTTTAGGCCGGCAATATCGTCAGACTTGATCGGGATGCATGTCGCCGATGAAGCAATGCCCGCATTACCGGGGGCGCAGTACAAGACCGGTCGGCGAGGACTCTGCGCGAGCTTCCACACCATCGCATGCTCACGTCCGCCACTCCCGACCACGAGGATTTTCACAGATCCATGCCTCCTAGTTGTAGTCACATTTCACGAGGATGCTCAAACAGGCCATCCAACGAGGCCGCAGGCGAGAAAATGCCGGAGGCGTAGCTTCCGGGCTACGTTGAGGATGTTTTCGAGCCGAGAACGAAGTTGGGGGCCTGTTTCAGCATCCGACTCAGTGGCGGAAGTGCCGCATGCCCGTCAGTATCATCGCCATCCCATGTTCATCCGCGGCTTTGACGACTTCCGCATCTCGAATCGATCCGCCCGGTTGAATGATGGCCGTAATCCCGACTTCGGCGGCGGCATCGAGACCGTCACGGAACGGAAAAAACGCGTCCGACGCCATGACACAGCCTTTGACCGGCATTTGCGCTTTCATAGCCGCCAACTTCACCGAATCCACACGGCTCATCTGTCCTGCCCCGATGCCGACGGTCTGGCCAGGCTTCGCGTAGATGATGGCGTTGGACTTGACATGTTTGCAGACTTTCCAGGCAAAAGCACAGGCGGCATACTCTTCATCCGTCGGCTTGCGAATGGTCGGTACGGCAAGCGTCCGAAGATCCGGCAACACGCCGAGATCGCGATCCTGGACAATGAGTCCACCGACAAGTTTCTTCAGATCGAACCCTTCCTGCTTCACCTTCGTCAAAGGGCCCACATTCAATAAACGCAGATCCTTTTTCCTCTTCAATTCGGCCAAGGCTTCTTCAAGAAAGCCAGGGGCTATCACGACCTCAACGAACGTGGACGTGATAGCCTTGGCAGCCGCCAAATCTACCGGCCGATTGAACGCGATGACCCCGCCGAAGGCGGACACGGGATCCGTCTCCCTTGCCTTGACGTACGCCTCCACCGGCGTCTCGCCGAGCGCCACCCCACAGGGGTTATTGTGCTTGATGATCGCGACGGCCGTCTCCTCATATTCCTTCACCAACTCGAGCGCGGAATTCGCGTCGAGGAAGTTGTTGTAGGACATGGCCTTGCCATGCAAGATCTTCCCGCGGGAGACGGATGGCTCCTTGCTGTCCAATTCACGATAGAAGGCGCCCTGCTGGTGAGGATTCTCGCCGTAGCGGAGGGATTCAGCCAATTCAAACTGCAACGACAACACTTTCGGAAACTTGACTTCCCTCGCCTGAGCGTGTTTCTCCAAGTAGCCGGCGATCAATCCGTCATAGCGTGCCGTATGCTGGAATACCTTCATTGCCAACTCACGGCGCAAGGCCGGGGTCACGGTGTTGCCGTTCACCGCCTCCAGCACCCGTGAATAATCGGCCGGATCGACGACGACCAACACATCGTCATGATTCTTGGCCGCCGACCGCAGCATGGAGGGGCCACCGATATCGATATTTTCGATGGCGTCTTCAAAGCGGCAATCGGGCTTGGCGATCGTGGCTTCAAAGGGATAGAGATTGACCACCACCACATCGATCGGACCGATCCCATGTTGACTCATCTGCTCGACATGCGCCGGAAGCGACCGGCGTCCCAGCAAACCGCCATGGATCTTGGGGTGCAACGTCTTCACCCGACCATCGAGAATCTCGGGTGATCCCGTATAGGCCGCGACGTCCGTGACGTTCACGCCGGCGTCGCGCAACGCTTTGGCCGTCCCTCCCGTGGACAAAATTTCCGCGCCGATCGCGTTCAGCCCCTTTGCCATCTCGATGACCCCGGTCTTATCTGAAACACTGATCAACGCCCGCTTGATGCCGGCCATGTGAGTACTCCTTAGAATCGTGTGTAGATGTGGAAGAACTACGTCGACGACGAAAGGCAAAGAAGAATAGCAAAAGGGTGGGGTAAGTTCAAGGCGACCGGTGGCCAACCGCCCTCACCTACAGACAGACTTCTTTCGATTCTGCGACAGAAGCAGTGGAATCGGCCAAAGGCGGCGTTCTGATAGGACGGCATGTTCCTATGTATTGCAATGGAAGCACGGCGCCTACCAGCCCCGACAAACGTGTCATTGACGTTGGTGCTCCCATTCAAGTAATGTCTCACCGGCGAGGAGACTCCATGCATTTCTCTACCTACCCACTCATTATGGAGGTGCGCTATGCTGGCTGGCCGATTAGTGAGACTGATCGAGAAAAACTCCGAGAAGCTTGCTCGAGAGCTCAGCGAGAAAGTGTGGAACTCTCCCCGTTGTAGCGATCTGCGAAAAGTTCCGCCGGACGAACTCCAAGCCCGCACCCGCGAGATCTATCAGAATTTGAACAACTGGCTGATGGACATGACTGAAACCGAGATCGAGCGACGTTATACGGAGCTCGGGGCGCGGCGAGCGGCACAGGGCGTGGCCTATAGCCACTTTCTCTGGGCCATCACCGCCACCAGAGAGCATATGACCGCCTTTGTCCAACGCGAGGGGCTGTCCGACAGCGCCGTCGAGCTGCATGGCGAGTTGGAGCTCATGCACGTCCTCGGTCAGTTTTTTGATCGCGCGTTATACTATACGGCCCTCGGGTATGAAGGCGAGCGGACTCGCATCGGAACGAACCTCCGCAGACGCAGGGACGATCATCAGAAAGTCCACGCGTAGGATCTGCGCGAGTGCTGCCTGTCCCAGTCCCGTGTGGGCTCACCGCATGAAGGTGGGCCCATGTTTATCTTCACTGAACCGTTCATTTTATTCTTCTCAGAATCTCGTTGCTCCCAGCGACCGGCCATAAGGATCAACGCTCCAACCTTCGCATCCACCGTGATCATTGAGTTGAGAAGCCGATAGAATCAATCACCCCTGCAATTGGGGCGCGATTGCCCTGGTAGCGGCTGCCGGCTGATGAGTGGGCAATGTCTACGGATGGGGCGTCATTTCCGCATCCGGCGAGTGCGCCAGCGAACCACCACGATTATCCCCAACAAGAGTTGGTGACCATAACCTCCTCCTTCTAGCCGACCTTCGTGGTCGCCAGCCAAGAGGACGGGGCAATTAAAAAATGGATCGTGACTTTCGGTCGTGTCGGGGGTACTGACAGACTGAGGGAAGAGTGAGAAGAAAATTGGATGTCAGACGGCTGAACTTACGCCACTGCCTGGGCAGGCTGTGAATGACTCTGTACCCGACGTCTTCGCAAGCGCCATCCCAGAGCGACCATCAAGATGCCAAGAATCATGGCATACGCCCCGAGATACCAGACCAACCCGATCGCGCCTGCATCAGGAAAGAGGGCAAGGAGGACGCTGAGAGCAATCGACAACACACCGGAAAGAGCCAACATCCATTCACCCTCGATTTCCTTGCGCAACTTCACCGCGGCCGCGATCTCAAATGCCCCGGTAATGAGCGCCCAGGCCGAAACGACGTAGACCAATGCGAGCGCGGTGATACCGGGCCATACAACGCTGATCGCAGCCGCCCCGATTCCGACGATGCCCGACAGCAGCAAGGTCCACCACGGCTTCCGCCGATTCGTGTGCCGCCATGCAGCCACGAGGTTCAAGACACCGTCAAAGAAGGCATAGGCTCCAAACAGATAGACGAGCGCGAGCAAAGTGGACACCGGCATGAACAACGCGAGGATGCCGATGAGAATTCCGAGCAATCCACGCAGCGTAACCGCCCACCAGCGCATAGGAAGTTGGGCGAGCGCATGGTCCTGAAGGAGGGTGGTTGATACAACCATGGAGAGGAGCATACCGTTTTTGTCTTTTGAAGAAGATCGGTGAATCCCCTAGTTTGTTCCAGATTTCCCATAATGCGGGCTAGTACCGGCATGATCAAATGTGGTACCGTGGCCCGTCGTACCGCAGTCATCACATCATCCGCAGCAGGCTGTTTTCATGAGGCGTGCGGGGATTCTCACCCGAATGCAGAGTGCGATATGCAACTGAACCGGACCAGTAACGGACTCGCGAATCCGATGACCGCAATCGGTTATGGTTCGGCATGTGCCCTCCCCTATTTGAGCACCAACCCAGCCTCCAAACAGAATCAGCGCATCGACCGGCTGATCCAAGGACGGAATGACTTATGAGCACACTGAACAGATGGTTACAGCAGAACTCCAATAATTCATTCGAGCAACAGTGCCAGCAGCTCGCCAATTTGCTGCGGGTGAAAGAGCAGGCGCTGGAAACGACGGCGCACGAGTTGAAGGTCAAGAACGCGGCGATGCAGATTCTCGAACAGAAAATCATGTCGTCCGAGACGCTGTTCACCTCGACGCAGCGAGAGCTCACCGCGCGCAGCGAACGGGTGAAGGCGCTCGAAGCAGAATTGGTTGCGCAATCCAAACACCTGACGGAGGTGGAAGCTGAAGGAGTTGCGGCGCGCCACCGCGCGGGCGAGCTCAATGCGACCGTGAGCGCCTTGGCCAACGAACTCCGTGGGGCTCAACAGGCCTGTCAGGCCTCCGAACACGCCCACGAGGTGTTGAAGGAGGAAATCCGCGTCCTGCGCGAACACGTGGCTCAGCTCAATGAAGGCCTGGTCGAGCGAGACCGACTCCGCGCCCAGGTGGAGAAGCTCGAGCCGATGCAAGACCGCATTTCCCGGTTGGAGGTTGAGCTCAGTGATCGCGAAGCTGTGCATCGAGGCACGCTCCACCAACTTGAACAGTCCCTTGCGGAGCGTGACCGGCGCATCAGCGAATTCGATATGAACTTGGCTGCCAGGCTGGACGAACTCCATGGCTCTCAGCAAGCTTGCCGGGCCGCCGAACAGACCCAGGACGTCTTGAAAGAAGAAATCCGGGTTCTGCGCGATCATATCGTCCAACTGAACGAAGACCTCTCCGACCGGGATCGCCTCCGTGCTCACCTGGAGAAGTTGGCCTCGGTGCAAGATCGTGTGCATCAGTTGGAGGTCGAACTCAGTAATCGGGAGACTGCCCATCGAGAAACAATCCAGCAGTTCGAGCAATCGCTTGCGGAGCGTGACCGGCGCATCAGCGAATTCGATATGAACTTGGCTGCCAGGCTGGACGAACTCCATGGCTCTCAACAAGCCTGCAGGGCCGCCGAACAGACTCAGGACGTCTTGAAAGAGGAAATTCGGGTTCTGCGCGATCATATCGCTCAACTCAACGAAGGCCTTGCCGATCGAGACCGCCTGCGCGTGCAAGTGGAACAGCTGGCGTCGGTGCAAGACCGCGTGCATCAGTTGGAGGTTGAGCTCAGTAATCGAGAAGCCGCCCATCGAGGCGTCCTCCAGCAGTTCGAACAGTCGCTTGCGGAACGCGACGGTCGGATCAGTGAATTCACTGCGAGCGCGGGTGCGCAGATGGACGAACTTCGCGGGGCTCAACAGGCCTATCACGCCGCCGAACAGACTCAGGACGTCTTGAAAGAAGAAATCCGGGTTCTGCGAGACCAAATCGCCCACCTCAACGAAAACCTCGCCGATCGAGACCGCCTGCGCGTGCAAGTGGAACAGCTGGCGTCGGTGCAAGACCGCGTGCATCAGTTGGAGGTTGAGCTCAGTAATCGAGAAGCCGCCCATCGAGGCGTCCTCCAGCAGTTCGAACAGTCGCTTGCGGAACGCGACGGTCGGATCAGTGAATTCACTGCGAGCGCGGGTGCGCAGATGGACGAACTTCGCGGGGCTCAACAGGCCTATCACGCCGCCGAACAGACTCAGGACGTCTTGAAAGAAGAAATCCGGGTTCTGCGAGACCAAATCGCCCACCTCAACGAAAACCTCGCCGATCGAGACCGCCTGCGCGTGCAAGTGGAACAGCTGGCGTCGGTGCAAGACCGCGTGCATCAGTTGGAGGTTGAGCTCAGTAATCGAGAAGCCGCCCATCGAGGCGTCCTCCAGCAGTTCGAACAGTCGCTTGCGGAACGCGACGGTCGGATCAGTGAATTCACTGCGAGCGCGGGTGCGCAGATGGACGAACTTCGCGGGGCTCAACAGGCCTATCACGCCGCCGAACAGACTCAGGACGTCTTGAAAGAGGAAATCCGGGTTCTGCGGAACCATATCGCTCAACTCAACGAAGACCTCGCCGATCGGGACCGTCTGCGCGCCCACCTGAAGAAGTTGGAATCGCTACAAGGCCGCGTCCATCAGTTAGAGGTTGAGCTGAGTGATCGGGAAGCGGCCCATCGAGGCACCATCAAGCAACTCGAAAAGTCCCTTGCGGAGCGCGACCGCCGGATCGAAGAGCTCGCGCCGACCGCCACCCTCCTCCGCGAGAAGGGAACGGAGCTCAAAGAATGGGAAAAGAAATACGCCCGCGCGGTTCAAGAACATAAGTCAGAGGTGGTCACGCTCCAAGAACAATGCGCGGCCCAGGAGCAACTCCGCGAGCAGCTTCTGCTCAATGAGCAACAGCTGCGCGGACGAGACGAGCAGATTGCGAATCTCAACCGTCACGTACAAGACCTTCAAGCGGAACGTCAGAATCTCGCGCAAGAGGCACAGAGCATTCCTGAGAAAAATGAACAGATCGATCGCCTGCAACAACGCCTCAAAGAATTGCGTGGGACGCTTCGTGAAAAAACAGTGCCGACAAAAGCAGCTCCGACAAAGGAGGGGCCTCGTCAGGTCCGCCAGAATGGAGCCGCCCCGAGTTCCCCAGGAGGGCCGCCCAAGATCAGTAAGGACAAGCAGGACGATGACCTCAAAAAGATCCAGGGGATCGGGCCTGCCTTGGCGCAGACACTCAAGAAGATGGGAACCTGCACGTTTATCCAAATTGCTCGGTGGAAGCCGGAAGATATCGAGAAGATCGCCAAGAAACTCGAGACCGATCCTGAGCGCATTAAACGCGAAAAGTGGATCGCCGACGCCAAGAAACAACACTATCAAAAGTACGGAGAACGGCTCTAACGGAATGCTGAAAAAGGCCGCTCGTTTTTCTCACCGTTCCTCGGATTGTTGTGCCTTATCAGTATCCGATCCTGTTCCCTCTCCCTGCCCGGCCACTTCTCACCCTAGTACGGACATCATCGAATGTGGTACCGTGCCGCCTCGCGCCCCAGTCATTCCATCGTCCACGGCGAGTTGATTCCATGAGACGTGCGGGGGTTCTTACCGGAGGTGCGGTTGCGCTCATGCTCCTCGGCGTGGTGTGCGTCCCTCGGCATCTCTCCTCGACGCCACGGTCGGCGATTGTGACTCCCGCCAGCCTTCACGCCGGCTTCGAGCACGGCAGCCTGGTCCTTCGCGGTTCCTTGCCCACTGAACGCAGTAAGGCCGCGATTCTTGAGCAGGCCCATGCGCTCGCGGCGAAAACGCGCATGCGTGTGATCGACCAGTTGACGGTTGATCAGCAGGTCAACGCGGCAGCGTGGATGGACATGGTGCCGCAATTCTTGCCGGCCTTGGGCGTGATGGTCGAGCGGGGCTCACTCATCATTGATGGACGTTCGCTGCTGGTCAACGGCCAGGTGGCCGGCCATCGTGAAAAGGCGGAGATATTACAGGCCTTGGCTCCGGTGATACGAGCGGGCTTACGAATTGAAGACCGCGTGGTGGTGGCATCGACCGCAACATCGCCTTCCGCCGCCGTTCCGCTCTCGGCGCTCCAGCTGTTGCTGAACCAGGTCCTGACGAAATCTTCGATCGAGTTTGAACCCAAGAGCGCCACGATTACGGCCACGGGACAGGCGGCACTGGATCAAATCATCAGGCTCTTACGAAGAGCTCCCGACACGCCGATTGAAATCGCGGGCCATATCGATGCGGGAGGCGACGCGGAGTTCAATATGCAACTGAGTCGGCGCCGCGCCGAAGCGGTCAAGCAGTATTTGATCGGTCACGGACTCTCCAATCCGTTTACCGCAATCGGCTATGGCTCGACACGCCCCCTCTCCCAAGCGAAATCGCCATCAGGCCTTCACCGGAATGAACGGATCGAATTACTGATGTAAGGACGGACGACGTATGATCACACTGCTGAGCCAGATACTCGGGTGTCTCCTCATCGCGGCAGGAATCGGTGTCGCGGTCGGTTGGTTATTGCGAGGGCTTCCAAAGAATTCGCTCGATCATTCCTACGGGGATCTCGCCAATCTGTTACGAGCCAAGGAACAGGCGCTGGAGACGGCGTCGCATGATTTGAAAGTGAAGACCTCGGCAATACAGATTCTTGAACAAAAGATCATGTCGTCCGAGACGCTGCATTCGTCGGCCCAACGGGAAGTCACCGCACGCGGTGAACGGGTCAAGGCGCTCGAAGCGGAATTGGCCATGCGGTCGAAACGACTGACGGACTTGGAACTGGAGGGGATCGCGGCCCGCCGGCGCGAGAGCGAGTTCCATGCGGGCGTGGCGGCGCAGGCGGAGGAACTGCGCGGCGCGCACCAGGCCCGGCAGGCCGCCGACCAGGCCCGCGCGGTGCTGG